>NZ_CP121120.1:0-5567 GCF_029581375.1 Halomonas sp. M1 | reverse complement strand
GGCTCAGATAATCGCCAAACACTTGCGGCAAGGCTGGTATTACATCAACCCTAACTTTGCCTTTAACGGGGATCGGATAGCGTTTACAACGGTGATCGAGAGGAAACCAAAGCCAGAAGCTAAAGGCGATGGCCACCTGCAGCAGTCACTGCCAATAGCCGATGAGGCTGAGGTATGAGCCTTCAACGAATATCAGATCTAGATCAGCGAGTGGCCACCAGGAACGTGGTGGAATGGCAGTCACCAAGCGGTACTCGGTACCGCTATGAGCGGGATCGTGCAGCCGTTGGCCAAGAAATGGGCGCTGGTAGCGAGCATTACGAGTGGTACGTACTAGAAAAAAACGACCTAACGCACGCGAAAAAGCGTGTTTTCGAGCTAATCAACGAAGATGAGTTCTGATGGAGGTTTAAAATGAGCCATTTAGCACAACTTGCCATTTTAATTGCGATATTGGCCGTGCCCATCATCGGTGGTTTGTACCTGAAATACCGGTATGAGCGTAAGCACGGCCCTATTCGCTAGCGTTCCATTCCCTTACTGCGGTCTTTCTGCTGCTCCCGGCGCTGGATTTTCTCCAGCTCGTTGCTCCGCTGAAAGCGGGTGGCCACCTTGATCACCTCGCCAACCTGCTCTTTTGACAGCCCCTTAAACGGCTCCTGAAGCTTCTGTAAGCGTTTTTGCTGTTGAGTGAGGGTTGCGCCTAACTCTTGCCTCCTGCGGCGCTCCTGCGTGAATTCTGACGCCTTAGCGGCTACTTCCGTAAACTTCTCGTTGACCTGCTGCGTGACTCGCTGTGCTACATGCTCAGGCGACTCAACGGTTTTGGAGATCCATCCCTTCTCAAGCACCTTCGACTCCAGTGCTTCCGGCGTGATCTCAATACGGCGTGCTGTGGCCGCTTCCAGGTTCCCGTAGTAGCGCTGTACGGTCTGATGCTTGGCCCTGCTGCCCTCGATACCGCGTTCTAGGCCGTGCTGTTTCCCAACGCGCTCAGCGAAGTCTGTTTGCATCTGGCTTAGTGCCTTGGAGCCGCCTAGCCATTTTTTGGCGTTCAATCGTCCTGTTTGGCTGTCCAACGGCACCGCATAGGCGTACAGGTGCGGCGTAGTTTCATCCCGGTGAATACCTGCATAGACCACGTTCTCCGCACCATGGCGCTCTTTGAGCCATTCCAGAGCGTCCGCAAAGTAAGCGTCTTGCTCCTCCCGGCTCTTGCTGTGCATGGCTTCTGGGCTCGCTGTAACCAAATACTCAACGGCCAAAACAGCGTCCTTGCGGCGCTTCTCTGGCAGTCGAGACTTAACCTCGGCCATCGCCTCGGCTGTCGATCCTGCGCCGATATGCGTGTTCTCTGACGCCCTGCTTTGGTCAGCATTGGGCGTCTCCTGCTCTCTAAAACTGTGCTTAAGCGAGCGTCTAACGCTCCCTAAACTTTTCAGTTTTTGAGTGCGCAGGATCGTGAAACGAGGCGCGTCTGACATGGGTGCCATCTCCGAAGGCATGATTGAACGCCAAAGGATGGCAGCGCGGCACTTGCATGACAAGTGGACTCACTATACTTTCTCGTTCCTCGAAAGTCGTTCGGCCTGCTGCGCAGGCAGCTTGCAGCAGTCGCTAACCCCTGTTTGGCAGCGCAGGAGGGTCAGCCAGGCTTGTGGCCTGGCACCCTCCTGCCCGCCGCCAGGTCAATGGCTTCGATCCGTTACCGGTCGCTATCGCTCCCTGCATCCGCTGCGCGGATAAGGGCGTCGTTTCTCTTTGGCGTTCAACTGGGTTTCAAAGGGCTGGCCCTTTGGC
The DNA here is from genome assembly GCF_029581375.1 of Halomonas sp. M1. NCBI lineage: Bacteria > Pseudomonadati > Pseudomonadota > Gammaproteobacteria > Oceanospirillales > Halomonadaceae > Halomonas > Halomonas sp. M1. The sequence goes on along the minus strand of NZ_CP121120.1, from coordinate 3,767 downwards.
ACGGGATATGGGCAAAACGCGGAGCGGCTTTGTAAACATATCCGACGTGCCTGTTCCTGCCCCTTGCCAGCGGCGCACTGCATCCACACTGCGTTTCCCCTGCATCAAAACTGCATCTTCCCTGCGTTGCCATTGCACCCACACGGTTAAAAAACGGCAAATTCACTTCAAAAAGGGTTAACCAAGGTTAAAGGCACGTTAAAAGTGAGTTGAACCCCCTTCTTCTGGCTTCTGGGGGTTGTTTTTCAGGGTCTTAGAATCGTCCCGATTCCGCACACCAGGCATCCGTCCGGAGCGAATTTCCAATTCGCGAACGGGCGGTGCCCAACAACCGAGGAACGAGGGCGTTAGCTCCTTCGGAAACCACCCAGAACAAGATATAAGAAGGGAACCCCAACGAACCCGCATGGGGCGGGAACCGTTTTTTCAAAACAGGTTAGTCGGTCTATCAGAACTAGTTGGTCAGTCTGTCAATAAAGTTGGATAATATGATAGACGTATAGCTTATTTTTATGCATTATTTGATAGACATGCATATTTTTTTGAGCTTAGGTCTATCAGTTTTGGGGTGAATTATGAGCAAGGCCGTTAGATATGACAGGAACCCATTCATCGAAAACATGGTGGTTCCGATCAAGGGCCAGGCAGTTCGATTATCGAAGCTTGGTAAGGATGACAACATCCTGGTAAATCAAGCGACTGGCGAAGTTCAGGGGACGCACGTAACAACCTATAGGCGCGTAGATGCTGAGCAGTTCGTTAAGCTTTTCACCGCGAATATCGCACTAACTTTTGATCTGAAAGCCGCTGGTATCAAGGCATTCAATGTGTTGCTCTGGTGCCTTCAAAACCGTGCAGTAGAAAGGGATTTAATACCGCTCGATAAGATTGTTCTGGATGAGTTTTTAGCAGAACACTCAGAGAGAAAGCCGCCTATAAAGCTTTCTCAGCCCACTTTTTGGCGTGGGCTCGCTGAGCTAGAAAAGGCTCAGATAATCGCCAAACACTTGCGGCAAGGCTGGTATTACATCAACCCTAACTTTGCCTTTAACGGGGATCGGATAGCGTTTACAACGGTGATCGAGAGGAAACCAAAGCCAGAAGCTAAAGGCGATGGCCACCTGCAGCAGTCACTGCCAATAGCCGATGAGGCTGAGGTATGAGCCTTCAACGAATATCAGATCTAGATCAGCGAGTGGCCACCAGGAACGTGGTGGAATGGCAGTCACCAAGCGGTACTCGGTACCGCTATGAGCGGGATCGTGCAGCCGTTGGCCAAGAAATGGGCGCTGGTAGCGAGCATTACGAGTGGTACGTACTAGAAAAAAACGACCTAACGCACGCGAAAAAGCGTGTTTTCGAGCTAATCAACGAAGATGAGTTCTGATGGAGGTTTAAAATGAGCCATTTAGCACAACTTGCCATTTTAATTGCGATATTGGCCGTGCCCATCATCGGTGGTTTGTACCTGAAATACCGGTATGAGCGTAAGCACGGCCCTATTCGCTAGCGTTCCATTCCCTTACTGCGGTCTTTCTGCTGCTCCCGGCGCTGGATTTTCTCCAGCTCGTTGCTCCGCTGAAAGCGGGTGGCCACCTTGATCACCTCGCCAACCTGCTCTTTTGACAGCCCCTTAAACGGCTCCTGAAGCTTCTGTAAGCGTTTTTGCTGTTGAGTGAGGGTTGCGCCTAACTCTTGCCTCCTGCGGCGCTCCTGCGTGAATTCTGACGCCTTAGCGGCTACTTCCGTAAACTTCTCGTTGACCTGCTGCGTGACTCGCTGTGCTACATGCTCAGGCGACTCAACGGTTTTGGAGATCCATCCCTTCTCAAGCACCTTCGACTCCAGTGCTTCCGGCGTGATCTCAATACGGCGTGCTGTGGCCGCTTCCAGGTTCCCGTAGTAGCGCTGTACGGTCTGATGCTTGGCCCTGCTGCCCTCGATACCGCGTTCTAGGCCGTGCTGTTTCCCAACGCGCTCAGCGAAGTCTGTTTGCATCTGGCTTAGTGCCTTGGAGCCGCCTAGCCATTTTTTGGCGTTCAATCGTCCTGTTTGGCTGTCCAACGGCACCGCATAGGCGTACAGGTGCGGCGTAGTTTCATCCCGGTGAATACCTGCATAGACCACGTTCTCCGCACCATGGCGCTCTTTGAGCCATTCCAGAGCGTCCGCAAAGTAAGCGTCTTGCTCCTCCCGGCTCTTGCTGTGCATGGCTTCTGGGCTCGCTGTAACCAAATACTCAACGGCCAAAACAGCGTCCTTGCGGCGCTTCTCTGGCAGTCGAGACTTAACCTCGGCCATCGCCTCGGCTGTCGATCCTGCGCCGATATGCGTGTTCTCTGACGCCCTGCTTTGGTCAGCATTGGGCGTCTCCTGCTCTCTAAAACTGTGCTTAAGCGAGCGTCTAACGCTCCCTAAACTTTTCAGTTTTTGAGTGCGCAGGATCGTGAAACGAGGCGCGTCTGACATGGGTGCCATCTCCGAAGGCATGATTGAACGCCAAAGGATGGCAGCGCGGCACTTGCATGACAAGTGGACTCACTATACTTTCTCGTTCCTCGAAAGTCGTTCGGCCTGCTGCGCAGGCAGCTTGCAGCAGTCGCTAACCCCTGTTTGGCAGCGCAGGAGGGTCAGCCAGGCTTGTGGCCTGGCACCCTCCTGCCCGCCGCCAGGTCAATGGCTTCGATCCGTTACCGGTCGCTATCGCTCCCTGCATCCGCTGCGCGGATAAGGGCGTCGTTTCTCTTTGGCGTTCAACTGGGTTTCAAAGGGCTGGCCCTTTGGCACGGGATATGGGCAAAACGCGGAGCGGCTTTGTAAACATATCCGACGTGCCTGTTCCTGCCCCTTGCCAGCGGCGCACTGCATCCACACTGCGTTTCCCCTGCATCAAAACTGCATCTTCCCTGCGTTGCCATTGCACCCACACGGTTAAAAACGGCAAATTCACTTCAAAAAGGGTTAACCAAGGTTAAAGGCACGTTAAAAGTGAGTTGAACCCCCTTCTTCTGGCTTCTGGGGGTTGTTTTTCAGGGTCTTAGAATCGTCCCGATTCCGCACACCAGGCATCCGTCCGGAGCGAATTTCCAATTCGCGAACGGGCGGTGCCCAACAACCGAGGAACGAGGGCGTTAGCTCCTTCGGAAACCACCCAGAACAAGATATAAGAAGGGAACCCCAACGAACCCGCATGGGCCGGGAACCGTTTTTTCAAAACAGGTTAGTCGGTCTATCAGAACTAGTTGGTCAGTCTGTCAATAAAGTTGGATAATATGATAGACGTATAGCTTATTTTTATGCATTATTTGATAGACATGCATATTTTTTTGAGCTTAGGTCTATCAGTTTTGGGGTGAATTATGAGCAAGGCCGTTAGATATGACAGGAACCCATTCATCGAAAACATGGTGGTTCCGATCAAGGGCCAGGCAGTTCGATTATCGAAGCTTGGTAAGGATGACAACATCCTGGTAAATCAAGCGACTGGCGAAGTTCAGGGGACGCACGTAACAACCTATAGGCGCGTAGATGCTGAGCAGTTCGTTAAGCTTTTCACCGCGAATATCGCACTAACTTTTGATCTGAAAGCCGCTGGTATCAAGGCATTCAATGTGTTGCTCTGGTGCCTTCAAAACCGTGCAGTAGAAAGGGATTTAATACCGCTCGATAAGATTGTTCTGGATGAGTTTTTAGCAGAACACTCAGAGAGAAAGCCGCCTATAAAGCTTTCTCAGCCCACTTTTTGGCGTGGGCTCGCTGAGCTAGAA